>DATMYA010000084.1 GCA_035561135.1 Clostridia bacterium | reverse complement strand
GTCCGACACCGCTAACGGCCAGCGTGACATTTCCATCCGTGAAACTCGTCTGCGCCTGGGATTGCGAGCCCGTTGCGACAACGAAGAATCGCACCTGGAAGTCGTGTTCGTCCGGGGTGAAGCTGCTATCGCTGATGTTGCCCCAAGCGTCGGCAGTTACGGTGATCGGTGGATGCGAGTCAATCGCAGGCACCTCCGTCAGGGTCAGCGTAACTTGTTCGCCGGGCTGCCAGCCGGTTCCAGTCACAGTCACCGTCTGCCCCGGAGCGTAGTCATCCTTATCCGTTTTCAGTGTTGCGAATCGGTAGATTTCCGCAGCGGTGCCGGCATCGCCGCCTGCCGCGAGCAGGAGGCCCTCATTCGAAATTGCCAGCGCGAATCCGTTTCTATGTGAGCCAGCGCTTGCCGAGAGAGCAGCAAATGCGCCGGCATTATCGTTAGCCCACGGAAGCAACATCTCTGTCGCTGCCCCCGGCGCGCCTCCAGCAATCAGCACGCCATGGTTGCGTGGCAGCAGTACTGCGAGATGATGCGATCTGGGAGAAATGCCCGCGATTGTAGACCAGCTATCGGAGGTCGGGTCATAGATCTCGCTGGATGCTAGATCGTTTGTCCCATCGTTGCCACCTACGACTGCGATTCGTCCGTCCAGCAGGGCCGTTGCTGTCCCCGCGCTGCGTGCAAATGCAAGCGGCGAGGCAGAGGTCGATGCTCCCGTGCCTGGGTCGAAAACCTCAGCCAGGTTGGTAGGAGCCGAGTCGTCATCGGCGTTAACAGCAGCGCCGCCAACCACCAGCACACGGCCATCGCCAAGCGAAGCCGCTGCGGCGTCGATACGCGGATGCAGCAATGTCCCAACACTCGAAAAGTCTTCGCCCACGAGCGAATACTGCTCTACGAGTGACACGGGGCCATGGCTATTATTTCCTGCAATGATGAGCGCCGATCCATCGAGCATCTGAACCGCGGTGTGGCCAGTCCGCGCCTCTTTCATTGGAGGTGCAGATGACCAGCGCTGGGAGAGCACGTCGTACAGCTCAGATGAATTCGTGACTCCTCCGCCGCTTGTCGTGCCACCAGTCACAAGCACTTCGCCGGTCACAAGCAGGATCGCCGAGTGTCCGGCTCTAGGTACGGACATGGCGGAAGCAGAGGTAAAAGTCCCATCTGGATTGAAGATTTCGGCAGAATTCGTCGGTTGGCCATCGACCAAACCGCCGACAACCAGAACGCTTCCGTTCGGCAGGAGTACTGCCGCCGCGCCTGCTCGCGCTTCTGCAAGGTTCCAAACCGGAGTCCACGCTCCGGTCTGCACTGTGGGTAACGAAGCGGGAAGAGCTATTGCCACAATAGCGATAACAGCACAAACGAAAATCATTCGAAGTGGAGAACGCATTGCACGCCTCATCTTTTTGCTGAAGGGGATCAGCTTCAATTCGCTTATGGGGGTTTCGAGCAGAGGAGTAAGGACTCGCCGCCATACGCACCAGAGTAGAAGGAAGCAGCTCTCGTGCCACTCTGGATCGTTTGGGCGGCAGGGTTCCGCGATGCGGAATCAGCAACTTACAATGCGACACCGGGAAGGCTCGACCGCAGTGCGCAAATCGTTGCACCTGATATGGAAGGATGTGCCGCTACTTGGAGTGGGTACTCTCAACAGCAGTGCTGGAAGGGGAACACTGCTGACGTTCTTTGAACGCGCACGGCTGCGGTGCGCCGCGCGTCGCCCGGAGTGAACATGGGCTCAGTGCTGAGGGCGTCGTCTCTTTCAGCAGCCTGTTTAGCCGCTGAGGTACGCCGATGGTGGCCTGATTCGTGGCGGGCTAGCACTGTTGTGCGAACGCCCGGATTCTCTGTTTTCGCGCGAGTGCTAGTGAACAAATTTATTCTCCGCCGGCACAGGTTGCAGTTGGCTGTGGCAATATCGCATTCCAAACCTGCTACTCTGCCGCTCAGCGATACGTCCGTACCTGCTGTTGGTGACGCGCGTCACACACCGGTGCGGCTCCGACCTGCTAACTTTTAGAATCCAAAGGTACATACCAACTATGCGCAAAGTTCCATTTCTCGACTCAGCGCGCATCATTGCGCGAGGCTCCCGTAACTGGCCGTCCAACCGACCCATCGTTGTCTCCTTCGAGGTGACGGATTCCTGCACCTGCTTCTGCAGACACTGCGATCACGGCGGTCCGCGCGACGAGTCGAAGAACCTCAAGCCGGCTGACTACCGCCGCTACATGGAAGTGCTTAACCCGTGCGTGGTGCAGGTCTCGGGTGGCGAGCCCCTGATGCGCGAAGACGTCGTAGATGTCGTACGCGCGATCAAGGGCGGCTCGAACCTGCCGTACATCATCCTGCTCTCGAACTGGTCGCACATGACCGAAGAAAAGTACCTCGCGCTCTGCGACGCCGGCGTGGACCAGTTCAACGTCAGCCTCGACTTCCCGGACGAGCGCCACGATGGCTTCCGCGGGTATCCAGGGCTCTATGAGCGCATGTGTGACCTGGTGCCGCGCCTGGCGAAACACGGGCACGATAACATCGTGCTCAACTCCTGCATCCACAGCGAGAACCTGCCGGAGATCAACCGTTTGGCCGACAAGGCTAAGGAGTGGGGAGTCAATATTTGTTACAGCTCCTACACGTCTCGGCGCACCGGGTGTAAGGAGCTTTCGCCGACGCCCGAACAACTCCCCATACTTAACCGGGAGTTCGACCGGATCGAGCAGCGGCGCGACAGCACGAACTGGATCGTCAGCGCGAAGAGCACCATCGATGCCACGCGAGAGTTCTTTACGAATGGCGCAATGCCGGGCTGCCGCGCAGGTCATCGCTTCCTCGTGGTGACCAGCGACGGTTGGCTTCAGCCCTGCTCCATGGTCTTCAAGAAGTTCAAACTGGAAGACCACTGGAAGATGGTTGAAGAATTCACCAACACCAACACTTGCGACCAGTGCTACGTCGCGATCCGCTCGAATCTCGACAAGACGTTCCCGCAGATCCTTCGTGAGAACGTGCGCGGCTACCTGTCTCTAGGGGGAGCACGCCCGTAATTTACGTTCGAAGCGCACTATCAGGGCGGCCATTGCGGCCGCCCTTCTTTTTTGTCGCGCTTATTTTGCGCGGCTAAGGCACCTCCAGTGTCGGCACCAGTCACATCAATGCAGATTTAGAACGTGCCAATCTAAGGTTTGTGCATCCAACTTCCCGCAACTCGCTTTGCTATCGCAGGCTCAGGGGCGGGGTGGATTGGGAGAGACGATGACCGAAACTACACCTCACGAACAAATTCTCGCACTCGGCACAGCATTCTGGATTTCGCGCAGCCTGCAGGTGGTCGCCGAAATGGGCGTTGCCGATGCGCTCGATGATGCGCCGCGAACAACCGAACAACTGGCTACGAGCACCGGAGCACATCCGGTTGCGCTTGGCCGTGTGCTACGCCTGCTCGCATCGCACGGAATCTTCGAAGCTCACGATGGCGCCTGGGCACACACCCCGGCATCCAGACTGCTTCGCGACGACCACCCTCAGTCTGTCCGGCACTTCCTGCGACTCATGGGGCTTCCGTTCGTGTGGCGGAGTTGGGGTGAACTGGAACACTCGCTGCGCACTACTGAACCTGCGGTGCTGAAGCTCGATCCGAACGGCGGGTTCGCGTACTTGGCGAAGCATCCCGAGGAAAGTCGCGTGTTCAACGCCGGGATGGCGGGCAAGGCGCAACGCGAAATCCCCGCGGTTTTGAGCTCCTACGATTTCTCCCGTTTCAACCGCATCGCCGACATCGGTGGCGGAAAGGGGCATTTGCTGCTTGCGATCCTGCAAACCGCTCCATCCGCAACGGGAGTGCTGTTCGACCAGCCGCACGTCATTGCCGAAGCGCCGAAGGATACCGCCTGCATTGAGCGGCACGGCGGCAATTTCTTCCGCGATCCGATCCCTGCCGCAGACGCCTACCTGCTGATGGACGTTCTGCATGACTGGAATGAGGCGGATGCGAAGCAGATCCTTGCGGGCATTCGCCGCGCCGCGCAACCCGGGGCGACAGTTCTAATCATCGAAACCGTTATTCCGGAAACGCCGGGGCCCCACCTCGCCAAAGCTCTCGATGTCAACATGCTTGTCATGACCGGAGGACGAGAACGGAGGATTGCGGAACACAAGACACTTCTTGCCAGTGCAGGCTTCCGCCTTAAGCAAGTGATTCCAACCAGTAGCCCCTACTCGATCGTCGAGGCCGTGGCCGTCGCATAGATGATCCAGCAGTGCGCAGGGATTTCGGATGCGAGCCGCAGCGGTGCGCCAGGCGCAGTCCTACTCTTCGCGCGATGTCCGTTCAATGTTCGCGTCGAAGCGAAAGACGTACCTGAGCAGGCCGGCATTGATGGCGAGCAGCAAGGTTGAGCCGAGCGCCGCAGGGACGAGCGTGCGCGTCTGTCCCGCCAGCAGAGCCTCCATCGAGACCGTCAGTAACCACAACTGCACAACGACGACGCTGGCGACGAGAATTAGAATCGCCGTGAAAAGAGTTGTTCCCTGCCTGCGTTCGCCGTTCATACGAGAAGCTCCGTGGCGAACAGTTTGTCGCCCTCCTGCTGCACGAGCACGCGCGGCAGCGCACGCGTCGGTGGGCCGGCCATCGGCATTCCTTCCTCGATGTTGAAGTACCCACGATGGCAGGGGCAGACGAGTGCGTTCTCCCGCTTGTCATAAACGACAGCACAAGAAAGATGCGTACATACCTGCGAGTAGGCATGTATCTTTCCGTCGGCGGCGCGCACCGCTATGCAGGGATCGTTGTCGGTCGGAAAGCGGAAAAGGATCGAGCCCATTTGGTCCAGAGCAGCGGCCGAACCAACGTACCGCCCACCGGCAACGCTAACCTCGCGCGGGCGTACACGGCCGATGGCCACCGTTATCCAGTTCCCGACCGTGATGAGGAGCGAGCCCAGAGTGAGGAACTTCACCATCTCGCGGCGGCTCACGTAGTGGTCGCCCTCCCACTCAATGGGAAAATCGCGGCGCCACTTCGGCGTGTTCGACGGCGTTGTGGACTTGCTGCAATGAGCGCACTCTTCCAGGTTCTCGGGTTCCATTTATGATTCCTCCAGCATCAGTGCGACATCGTACGGGTCGTCCTGCAGCGGCGAGGGCGTTGACGTGATCTGCACCAGGTCGATATCGACGCGCTCAATTTTCCGCGGCACCATGACAAAGACCTTCGTTTTGACCTCTTCCTTGCCGAACTTCCAGCTATTGATGGGAATGCCGCGACGCGTGCGCTGAATCTCTTCCATCGTCGCAAAGGTAAGCGCCCCTGAAGGACAGACCGTGGCGCACATGGGCTTTTTCCCTACACTCGAACGGTCATAGCACATGTCGCATTTCATCATCTGGTCGATCTCCGCCTCATACTTGGGCACGCCAAAGGGGCAGGATACGACACAGTTTGAGCAGCCTATACAGCGCGGCTTCAGCGAACTCTGCACCACACCGTCAGGCGTCTTTTTGATCGCGTCCGCCGGACAAACACGCGCGCAGATAGGGTCTTCACAATGCATGCAGACCTGGGGCGCAGTCTGCACGCTCTCGCTGCGACGAATGGTTTCGAGGTGAATCATCGACACACCGCGATGCGTGTCGCATTCCCCGCAAGCCTGGACGCACGCCTCGCAGCCTATGCAACGCGAGTAGTCGATAAAGAAGGCGCGTTCGCTCATCGCACGCCTCCGGCCTGCACCTCAAGCTGCGCGATCGAGTCTGCCGGTTCGGCCGTCTTAGAAACGCGTACCGCGCACACCTTGTACTCGGGGATGCCCGACACGGGGTCAATGGCCCGCACCGTAAGATTATTGGCGGCCCGATCGAGCGGCCAGTGATATGGGATGAAGACCGTGTCTGGCCGAATCGTCTTGACCACGCGCGCGCGTACCACAACCTCCCCGCGACGAGACTCGACTCTCACGAAGTCGCCATCGGCGATCCCAAGCTTCTCCGCCTGGCGCGGGTGAAGTTCACAGAGAGGCTGGGAATACTGATCCACCAAGGCTCCGATCCGACGCGTTTGCGTCCCGGACAAGAATTGGGATACGACTCGTCCTGTGGTCAGTATGAGCGGATACTCGCCATCCGGCATCTCCGCCGATGGCCGCCACTCGACGGGCAGGAAATGTGCTTTGCCGTCTGCATGTCCGAATTTCCATCCCTCGTACAGGCGTGGAGTGCCGGGATGTTCAGGCGAGGGACACGGCCAGAAGATACCGTCGTTGTCGTCTATCTTCTCCCACGTAATGCCGTAGTAGTCGCAGACTCCGCCGCGAGAGGCCACACGTATTTCTTCGAATAAATCGCGCGGGGAGGAGTAGTTGAACTTGTCGGCGGCGCCTAGACGCGCAGCCAGGTCGCAGATGATCTTCCAATCCTCGCGTGCGTCAGCGGGCGGGGTGACAACCTTGCGATGTCGTATAACGCGGCCTTCGACGTTCGTCGTCGTGCCCTCGTCCTCTTCCATGAGCGATCCGGCGAGCACGATGTCTGCATAGCGTGCGCTCTCCGAGAGGAAGAAGTCGATGTTCACGTAGAAGTCCAGCTTTTCGAGGGCAGCCCGAACGTAGTTGGAATCCGGCAGTGAAACCGTTGGGTTGTTACAGATGGTGAGCAGGCCCTTGATCTTGCCTTCGTGAATCGCTTCGAAGATCTTGACGAAGGAGAGGCCCGCTTTCGGTATCGACGCCTCGTCTACTCCCCATACATTAGCGATGTACTTGCGATGCTCGGGATTGGAGATATCGCGTCCGCCTGGGAGTTGGTCCGCTTTCTGTCCTTGCTCGCGACCGCCCTGGCCATTTCCCTGTCCGGTGATCATTGCATAGCCACAACCTTCGAGCCCTATGCGTCCGGTGGCCACAACCAGGTTGAGAGCCGCGCTGCAATTGTCCACGCCCTTGGAGTGGTGCTCGATTCCGCGGGCATGCAGCAGGAAACTGGTGGGCGCTGGCCCCCAAAGTTCCGCAGCCTTGACGATGAGATCGGCAGGAACGCCGGCAATGCTGGATGCGTACTCCGGCGTGTACTTCTTCACCGCTTCTTCTACGGCTTCGAAGCCCGTCGTGTGCTTGGCGATGAACTCGCGATTGATCCACCCGCGTTCGAGCATCACGTGCAACATGCCGTTGAATACGCCGATATCGCCGCCGGGCCGCACGGGAATGAACAAGTCGCAGTTGCGGGCGATAGGGGTCATGCGCGGATCGAGAACGATAAGCTTCCCGCCATTCTCACGCATCTGCCAGAGATAGTCCGTCGTGATCGGCGAGCACTCGGCGACGTTGGAACCGGCGAGCAGGACTACCCTCGCCTTTGGTATGTCGCTCCACGGATTCGCCGAGCGGTCGATGCCGAACATCTTCTTCGACGCGGCTGCGGCCGAAACCATGCACAGTCGTCCGTTGTAATCGATGTTGGCCGTTCGCACGGCAACGCGCGCGAACTTGCCCATCAGGTACGCTTTCTCGTTTGTTAAGGACGCTCCGCCGATGATGGCAAACCCATCGTCGCCGTAGGTTCCCTGAATGCGGCGAATCTCTCCAGCAACACGGTCGAGCGCAAGGTCCCAGGGCATCGGCTCGAAGCCGCGTCCGTCCACGCGTTGCATGGGTGATTTCAGCCTGTCTGGATGTTCGTCCTGCATGTAGCGTTTCACGCCCTTGGGGCAGAGCTTTCCTTTGTTGAAGGGAAAATCTTCCCACGGCTCGAAACCTACAACCTTGTTTTCGCGAACGCGCAACTGGATACCGCATTGTTGGCCGCAGAAGCAGCAATGCGTTTTTACGAGCTTGTCGTCAACGCCGGTATGAGCCCAGCCACCGGGCGGTACACGGTGCAGCGTTGGGCCGAATTGTTCGACCAGCGAGGGAATGTCGGTGGGGAGTTTTGCCATGATCAGTATCCTCGAAGGTCCGCGCCGGTGGCCTTCCAAAGTCCGTCTTGGGTGAGCGCAAGATTCTTGCGGCGGCAGGCCGGACACACGTCCTGATAATGGCTGCCGTCGGCGAGTTCGTAGTTCACGCCAATCGCCGCTTGTACCTGCTTTAGGTCGTCCATTTGGAGGCGTGAACCATACGGCTCACCGCAACGGCAGCAGAGTGCCTGTGGACCTTCAGCGCCGGCGCGCTTGTAGAAGTCCACGCCGAGTTGCGCCGGACGCTGGAAGATGTGGAAGAACTTTCCGAACGGCAGATACAGAAGCGTCAGGATGACCGTGACCGCGTGTACCTGCGACAGGAAAACATAATGCAAGCCGCGCATAAGATGCGTGGAAGCCGTGAGGAACAATCCTGTAACCGAGATCGCGAACAGGAGGATGAGAGGCAGCAGGTCATTGGAGAACTGCTGAACTGTCATCGCTCCTCGATCACGGCCGCGACGCCACATGGCGAAGAACACGCCAATGAGAACCATGACCGCGGCGATGTCGAGCACGTTGAACGCGAGGCCGGCAACAACCGTTCCCAGGCGAAAGCTGCCCACCGGGATTCCGAACATGAAGGCGTTGTAAATCTCCTGGCTGTCGCGAGGAGTTTCGAAGCGCACCCAGCCGAACGAAAGTGGAAACGTAACGGCTGCGGCAAGTAAGCAGCCCCACGCGAGAAACCAGTGCGCGGTCCAGCGCACGTGCGAGCGCCGATCTATGAACCGCTGAAGAACGATGTTGTTCCAGAAGATTCGTCCTAGATGGACGATATTGCGAGTTAGGCGCCGCGGTTCCAGAAAGATCTGCCACGCGCGAAACCAATAGAGGCGGGTAGGTGGCCTGCGCAGCCACATCGAGTAACGATACCCCAACCCAAAAGCCGCAAAGACGCTGGCGCCCGCGTAGGACACAAGCGCGGGATCAAAATCCCGCAGCCCGCGACTGCCTACGAAAATGGCGATTACGAGGAAGCCCGCCACAACCAGGCCCCACGCCATAGCGTGTCGCGTGTCGGATCCGCGAACGGGGAATACAGGTCTATTCATCGTGTTGCTCCATCCATCGCCGATTCTACAGCCCCGCTGTTGCGAGCGCGGGTCGCGTTCCGGATTGGCGCAGCAGGATGAACAAACATCCGACAGCAAACAAACCCAGCAAAATGAATCCGAAAGTAAAGGTGCCGGTCTGCTGCTTCACATATCCGAGCAGAAGCGGTGGGAAGAATCCGCCGAGACCGCCGGCGGCGCCGACCAGTCCGGTGACACTGCCGACTGAATTCGGGAAAAACTCCGGTACGAGTTTGAAGACAGCCCCATTGCCAAGCCCGATTGCGGCAGCCATGCCCAGCGCACCTACGGTGAAGGTGCTCATGAACGGACAGGCGAGCAGCACGGCCATAACGGCTGTCGCGGGGAAGACCCAAAGCAGGATCGCGCGCCCGCCAATGCGATCGGCAAGGATGCCCCCAACTGGCCGCATCAAGGTTGCGAGAACTACAAACCCGGCGGTGCGCATACCTGCATCCTGCGGAGTGAGTTTGAACATGTCCGTCAGGAACGTCGGCAGGTACACTGCCATCGCGACAAATCCGCCAAAGGTCAGGAAGTAGTAGACACTCAGCACCCAACTTGCGCGGGAGTTGAGCGGCTGCAGGACCTCTCTTACAGACTTTACCGGCGCACGACGCGGAGCGTTCCGAGCAGCCAGCGAAAACACCAGCAGCCATCCGATAAGCAGAACTCCGAAAGTCCAGAAGCCCCAGCGGAAGCCGAAAGCCGCCGCCAGCACCGGCGAGCCGTAAGCTGCAAGCGACTGGCCGATATTACCTGCACCGTACACTCCCAGCGCGAATCCCTGTCGCTCAGGAGGGTACCAGCCGCTTACGAATCCAACTCCGACAGAGAAACTTGCCAGCGCAATTCCGATGAAGAAGCCATAGGTAAGCAATTGCTGGTATGTGTTGACGCCGCCCATGAGAAATGCAGGCACGATTGAGAGCAGCATCACGATCGAAAAGATCAGGCGTCCGCCGAACCGGTCTGTGAAGATGCCCAGCGGAATACGGCCAAGTGAACCAAGCAATACCGGAACCGCCAGCGCTATGCTCTTCTCGACCGGCGTCAGGTGCATTTGCTTGCTGATGATCGGCATCATTGCCGAAAGTGATCCGAACACGGCGAAACACAGCGCGAAGGCGCCTGTTCCGAGAGCTAACTGAACTGAACTTGAAGATTGCTGGAAACGGCTGGGCATAAGTACGGTCCTCTTACTGACCAGGTCTACGAGTACCCATTGGATAAAACCAGAACAGCCATCACCACGAAATGACTTTAGTCACAGAAAGATCACGAACCCGCGCCAGAGTTGTTCGTTCACTCACCCGACCCGTCGCAAAATGAACTGAGATGGACAAACCCATCCCCGTTCAAGAGTGCGCCTATTAGAGCATTGCACTGCCAGGCGCAGCAAGCGTCCTGCCAGGCGCATCCTGCATTCAGGAGCTGGCTCGATCCAATGCGAGTGCCGAAATGCGAGTGATACTATCGGCATCTCTAAGAACGAAAGGGGCCACCCTTGCCGAATTGCTTCTTCGCTACAGATCTACACGGCAGCGTCGGTCGCTCCGAAAAGCTTTTGGCCTGCATCCTCCGCGAGCGCCCCTTCGCTGTTTTCCTTGGTGGTGATCTGCTGCCCGGATGCTCTGGTATCGTGAACAAATTCGATTTCCTGGAAGACGTCCTGATTCCGGCGCTTAGTGATCTTCGCCGGGACTTACGCCACGACTATCCTGCCGTATTCGTCATCCTCGGCAACGACGATCCACGCGTAGAAGAAGCGCGATTGCAACAGGCTGAGTCGGCCGGCTTGTGGTCATACATGCATGGACGAAAGCAGCAAGTCGGCGGCTTTGAAGTTTACGGTTACGCCTGTGTGCCACCGACGCCGTTTCTGCTGAAAGACTGGGAACGATATGACATATCCCGTTATGTCGATCCAGGCTGTGTCTCGCCCGAAGAAGGCATTCGGAGCGCCCCGCCATCCTGCGACGAGGTTAAGTGGCAGACGATCAGTGACGACCTTGAGCAGCTAACCGGCGACAACCAGCTCCAAAACGCAGTGTTTCTGTTTCACGCCCCGCCTTACGACACGCCGCTGGACCATGCCGCGCTCGACGGCCAGATGTTCGAACACGTTCCGCTGGACGTACACGTCGGTAGCATCGCGATACGCAGATTTATCGAGGCACGCCAGCCAATGCTGACGTTGCACGGTCATGTCCACGAATCCACGCGTTTGACTGGTACGTGGAGGACAGAGATCGGGCGCACAGTGTGCATCAACGCCGCGCACGACGGACCCGAGTTGGCCCTTGTTCGATTTGACCTTGAATCACCCGCCGGCGCTTCCCGCGAGTTGATCTAAGAGTACGTTGAGTCGATTCTTGAAGGGCTCGCCTCACAGGCGCGCCGCTTCAAAAAATCTGGTTTTCAGCACTCCGTTTAAGCCGTTAAGCCTTAGGCCATCTTGCGAGATGCGCCCATCGGAAGCTTGCGCGCGGCATCGGTGATCGCATTGATCTTGATTGCGAAGCTCGTTTTGGCTTCGATGTCCCTATCCGTGATGAGGTGCACGTCGAGCAAGCCGTCTGTCCGATACCCCGTGCGCAGGAAATTTACCTCACTGAGACAGCGGCTCCAGCCTTCCAGCCACAGCAGTAAACGGCTCTCCTGCTCTGGCGTCCCTGCAAAATGGAGCAGAAGGTCGATGTCGCTCGCCGGCCCTGCGGTTGCGTTCTTCGTGCTGCCGATGAGGTAAAACGCTTTCACGCCGAACTCGTCCGGATCCATTTGGGCTGCGATGCGCTGTGCCATGCGGAAGCGCCAGCGCCAGTACTCGTTACCGGACCGGTCCGCCACCTCCACATCTGGCTCAATGGGATCTGTCTTGTTTTGGCGTGGGGTGGACAGGAATGCGACGGCCTGGTCCAGGTCGGCGTTCGTAAGAACCTGCATCACCATGCCACCGGTTTCATGGGCAATGTCGATCACTCGCAACGTTTCCGAGAGATATCCAAATTCCGGAAGTATCTTGTCCAGCATGTTGCCGGAGCGCATGAAAAAAAGCTCATTGAAAATCGTATCCGGATCGTCGGGGTAAAGCGGAAGGTAACGGATGGACGATTCGACGAGGTCTTGAAAGAAATGCGTGCCGAACGACAGGTCCGGCAGGTAATTGCCCCGGTGCCGCGCAACTTCGATAAGCATGGCACTGTTGTTGATGTCCGAATAGGTAACCGGCACGCCGAGCTTGATGTCGCCACGGCTGCCCCATCTGCCGGGACCGACCAGGATGAACTGGTGCTTGGGCAACAGCTTGTTCAAGCGGCCAACGGCGCGGCCGATGTCGTGCATCGCCTTCTCGTCTTCCAGGCGGCTGTATCCCTCGAGATCCACGTATACAACGTGCGTTATGTCCGGCACCCGCCCATTTGAGACAAACCGATTCGCACGAAAAACGATCTTGTCGGCAGGCAGATTCTGCGGAATCGCGACCGGAACCGAGTCAGCACCGTAACTCTGCGGGCGGCACTGTAGTAGATAAAGATCCTGGCCGTCATAAGCAAACTCGATATCGACAGGCGCCTTGAGCTTTTGCTGGAGCGTCTGAAGCAGTTCGTGGATGCAGCTCACAAACGGCGTCTTCTGGCAAAATCCCTCGAAAGTAAAAACGAGATCGCGCGGGTTGTGACTCCTGACGGGTCCAATCACCGGCTGAATGCGATCTTGCTCGATAACGGATATCAGTTGCCGGATTTGCGGATAGTCGTCGCCGCAGTAGCGCAGGATCTCTTCGGTCTCGACGGTTTCGAACGCGTTTGTCTCCAGGTTGATCACGTCGATTCGCTTAGGCGAGTACTTCAGGACTTCGTCGACAGTGACGTTCGCGCGCAGGTTCGGCTGTCCTGGCGCGATCAAAACGGGGTAGTCGTCGGCGACGCGATCGACGGCGCGAGTACCGAGGCCAGGCACAAGGCGTATCAACCCGTCGTCGCGATTGATGCGGGCTGACCAGCGAAACTCGTTATTGCTGAATGCCACGCCTGAGCACGCCGGAAGGAAGTACTTGCCAACCGCCTTTCCGACCACCTCCTGGATCATGATTCCCATCTCTTCATGAACATCGAGGAGACCGCGTTCGGCACGGTACTCCGTCGGGTCGGGGCCGAAGATCGACGCATACACCTCGGCAACTGCGTCCATCAGCGCGGCGAGGCGCTCCTCTTTGCTTCCGCGATTCCCGAGGAAAAGACTCTTGTACTTGCCCGAGAAGGCCGAGCCGTACCGGTCCTCCAGCAGGCTCGAACTGCGAACGATCAGCGGACGATCACCAAGCTCATCCAGCGCGAGTGCAAGTCCCTTTGCCAGTTCCGACGGAAAGGATGAGCGCTTGAACAGCGAGACCAGGTGCGGGTACTCCTGGCGAATCTGGTCAACTTCCATGTACTTGCGGTTGAGTACATCCTCCAGATCATTGTGGTGTACGAAAATCAGAATCCAGTCGGACGTGACGTACCAGGTCTTTGGAACCACGATATTTCGTAGCGGTTCGCTCAGCCCGGGCGTCTTCTCGATTATCTTTTTTGCCAGGAACAGGCCCGCGCTCTTGCCGCCCAGTTTGCCGTGGCAACGCGGCGGATAGGTCATCTTCCCGAGCAGATCGTAAAAATCTTTGACCTCTATGAATTCCTTGGCGACGTTGATGAACTCCAGGTTCTCCGAAAAGAACCGCCGGATGAGCGAAACGCGCAAGCCCTTCTGTGTAGAAAGCGAAAGTTCGCGTTCTTCGACACCAGCATGGCGGTAGTGCTCGAGGGCCTCCACAATTTCGCCCAGCGGCGTACCTTGTATCTCAAGCGCCCGGACGAGAAGACTCGACTTCTCCTCCTTGATCCACGTCGTCACGCAACTAAGGATCTCCGTCTCGCTCAGATGCTTCGAGGCGATGTGGAACGCTTCCAGCGTGAGATTGAAAAACGGCGTCGGTGCGGCGCGGCGTAGCGGCCGGTTATCGTTGCTCAGCCTGTCGCTCTCGGGCGTGACTCCGCCCTGCAACAGCGCCTTTGCTTCCTGCACGCCGCTCCAGCTCAGGTGGTTAATCAGCTTCCGCGAAAGCCGCTGCAACAGGACCGGATCCGTATCGCGCAGGAACTCCAGGACGATCCGCCACTCGCCTTTTTCTGCGCCCTGCACGTGCCCAACGTCCCAGCCATCAAAAGCCGCTTTCAAGCGCCTGTGCAGAATGATGCTTGAGAGGCGTTCGGCAACTGTGTCGAGAAGCTTGCGCTCTTCTTTCAGGAACGGGCCCTCATCGGCGCTGGGCATCTGCTCGCGGTAGTACAACTCGATGCTGCCCAGGTACTTCGATTGCACAAGAATTGGCGCGCTCAGGCTCCACGGTGTCGGCTTGAATTCCTCAGGCTCGATGATGAGTTGTTCGAAGGTGATTCGCGCCTGCGCTACCTGCGGATACTGCCAGCCGTGAGGAAGTATGTCGATGATGCCGCGAAGTATCTCGTACAACGACGCGCCTGCTCGGTTCAGCAGTTCGTCCAGCTGGTACAGACAGTTGAGTTCCTTCGCGCGCTCTTGCAGCGCCTGGAGTATCTCGGCAACCTGAGTATCGATTTCTTTCATCGTTTCGTTTCGCCCGGTACCTACTTTGCCTGCTGCACCACGATGCCGAGACCCCTGCGTCCATCCACCCTGATTGAGAGCGGACGCGTTGTGCGAACGTGCCGCACCAGGCCGCTTTCCTGTACGAAAGGCTGGCGGTTCAACCAGTCCCAATCAATCCCGAAGCGCTGGTCATGTCTTACCATGAAATAGCTCGCGCGGAAGCTGGAAAGATTGTGAAAAAAGTGTGAGCCCTGGCTGAGTTCCACATTCATCTCAGGCAGCGTAGCTTCGACAATTGTCCGCGCGCCCGAAATATCGCTCCAATTCACCGGGATGCCGAGGGAAGAATGAGAGCTGCCCCAACGCCCAAACCCTACCAGCAGATATGGACGTCCATGCTCCCGCAGATACGTGTTGATGGACGCCAGCTCCGTCGCGATTGCACGCGTTTCTAGAACAGAGAAGGACTCGGGACGCACATAGACAATGTCACCAACCGTCTCAATGCCGTTTCCCATCGCGCGGTCGGACGCGATGATGACGCCCTCGCGGGTGAGGTCCTCGGGACTGAGCTCCACGAGTTCGTCCGACACCATCATTGGCCGCACCTGCAAAAATCCCAAGCGCATGTGCGGAGGTACATTCCGGCCCGCTTCGATGGTGATCGCAAACTCAATCTCAACCTTGGCGCCCAGCCATTTCTCCGCAGCCGCGAGTAGCCCACGGATGGCGCTGTTGAGCGGGAACTCTTCGTATTGCAACAGTGGCGCGAAGTTGAGGACGCGCGGACCGTTCGCGCCAATTCCGGGCACGATGCGGTCCCGCTGCGGATCAAACGTGGAAGCCAGTGACGCAAGAACCTCATCGTTCTCGGCATCATTTAAATTTGGACGAACGAGATACTCAACCTCGTTTACAGGATCATAGGCGGGCGGCTTTCCCATGTTCACCGCCCAGAATTCAGTTTGCGTGCCTTTCAGCAGTTCGTTTACGGAGCCGAAGGGCGGCGGCTTCTTCGGATAAGCCGGCGAGAATGTCCAAGCGATTCCCCCCTCAACAATCGTCTTGCCCAGTCCGAGCGCCAGGGTAACAACTCCATCCCCCGGCAGAGCCGGTTCCGCCGGGTAGAAGTTGTACGACCGGGCAACGCCGGAAATATCCGGATAGAACCTGTCGCTGTGCCGCCTTCCCACGACCTCCTGGATGATAACGGCCATTTTTTCTTCGATTGGGTTACGGCCTGTTGTGCGGATGTACTCGCGAGCTGCTTTAAAAAATGTGGATGCATACACCAGCTTGATCGCTTCCAGCAATCGGCGAAAGCGTATGTCCGGATCAGGCTGGTTATTCGGAATCATCTTGGTCGCGTACACGCCGGCAAACGGGCGTTCAAGCGCATCTTCGAGCAAGCTGGACGAGCGGATGGCGAGAGGTGTGTGGACTTCCAGGATCAGGGCGCGCAGGTCGCCGACGAGTTCAACGGGAAGGTCGGCGTGCTGGAATGCATTCCCGATGCGGTCGTCCGGCATGCTGTCGAACTTAAGTTCATCGAGCCGGTTGTTTGCAATGAATTCGTCGAAGAAGCCGGTGGCGATTACTGCCATCGTCGGAACGCTGATCTCAATCGATGGGAATGCAGAGGAGGGTTGGCTCTCCGCCAGCAACGCCACGCCAGTCACCAGACCTGAGGCTTTGCCTCCCAAGGCGCCGGACCCGATGCGGGTAAAACGGAAGGTGCGGTCCCAGAACTTGCGGTCGAACCTTGGCAGGTCCTTAGCACCGCCTTTGCCTTGGGTGCTCATCGGGCACCTCCGCCTGGAACGCACTAATCGCTCCTGGCGGGTGCTGGGCCGCCAGGAGCGATAGTGGTTTGCCTATCTAGACCCAACCGCGGTCGTGACAGGCCTTTGCGACGCGACCGATCGCGATCGCATAAGCTGCATCACGCATGTAAAGCTTCTGGCTGCGGGCCAACTCGGACACCGCGTAGTAGGCTGAGGTCATCTTCAGATCAAGCTTGCCGAGAACCTCATCCTTCTCCCAGTAGTAATTCATGTTGCTCTGCACCTGCTCGAAGTAACTGCAGGTCACACCGCCGGCGTTCGCAAGGAAGTCCGGAATAAGGTGGATGCCGCACTGCTTGATCTGAGCGTCGGCTTCCGGCGTGGTGGGACCATTCGCACCCTCTGCAATGATCCGAACACGGCCGCTAATTCTGCCCACATTGTCCCCGGTGATCTGGTTTTCAAGCGCAGCCGGGATGAGGATATCGACGTCTTGCGCAAGCCAGGCATCGCCAGGCAGCAACTCGTAGCCTGCATCCTGCGCCTTCTGCTTGCTAATGCCGCCGAAGCGATCCGTGAACGAAACGAGTTGTTCGAGGTTGATTCCGCCCGCCTTGCGGTACGTGTACGAACACTGGTCAGCCTGGTCCCAGCACGAAACCGCGACAACCTTCCCGCCGAGCTTTTGGTAAAGCTCAATCGCGTGACGGGCGACGTTGCCGAAGCCCTGTACGCTGGCTTCGGTTTTGTCGGCCTGGATGCCGAGTTCCTTCAGTGCTTCCCGGAGCGTGAAGATGACGCCGTAGCCGGTCGCTTCCGTACGGCCGAGCGAACCGCCCATGCCGACGGGCTTTCCGGTGATAAATCCGGGATAGCGCCCGCCATGGATCTTTTCGAATTCGTCCAGCATCCACAGCATGTGTTGCGCGTTCGTCATCACATCAGGGGCCGGAACGTCGGTGATCGGACCCACTTCGCGTGCGACCTGGCGAACCCATCCGCGGCAAATCTGTTCCTGCTCGCGCGCGCTCAGGTTGTGCGGGTCGCAAATGACGCCGCCCTTTGCACCCCCCAGCGGTATATCTACGACAGCGCACTTCCAGGTCATCCACATCGACAACGCACGAACCGTGTCAATCGTCTCATGTGGGTGGAAACGGATTCCGCCTTTTCCCGGACCGCGCGCATCATTGTGCTGCACACGGAAGCCGCGGAACACCTTCACGGTGCCGTCATCCATTCGCACTGGGATGGCAAAGTGGTACTCGCGCATCGGATAGCGCAGCAGTTCTCTGCTGGCGTCATCCAGTCCAAGGTATTCAGCGACTTTGTCGAACTGAGTTTGTGCTATCTGAAAAGAGTTGAAAGTTTTTTTAGGCGCCGGCGTTACCGCCGTCGTCGCCTTGCCTTCTACACCCGGCATGGTCCGTTCTCCTTCGTGCTCTTATGAAACTGTTAGATTAATTATGTAGGCGCCAATTTGATTGCCGTACTGCTGGATAACAGGTTCCGAGTTGATCATCACCGGAAATCCGCGCAATACCAGATTCCCCCGGCGGGCTTAGGCCTCGCACACCTCGTGTGGACTTCGCACAACGCGCAGAGTCCTGTCAACCCGGCGGCGCCAAGGGGCTCCGCTAAGGTTTCGTCCTGCGTACACGGCGAGGTCGCAGTTCCTTCAGGTCGCGCAATCTCGGCGAAATCGTAATACGAACCGTTCTGCCGCCGCGCTGTCTCCATTGGGAATGCCCGCTCGTCCTTCCCTTCGCACTGGAAGAAACCATATGATGCAGTGCAAGCGGAGTGCCACCGGGTTCGGCCCTAGGCGAACGCGCTAACCATGCTCCATCTGACTGATGATCAACAACTTAACTTTTTCAGGACGCGACCGGTCAATAGAGAATTTGCACATTATGGGCACGCTGAAGTGGGGAGATATGAACCAGTGAGGATAAATTCCTCAGCTACTCAATCCGTCGTCTCGTTCGTCTTGATCTTCTCCCGCAGCGTCTTGCGGTCAATTCCCAGGATATGCGCAGCCCGTGTGCGATTCCCGTCCACGCTGGCCAGCACGTTGTGAATGTATTCGGTTTCAATCTCGGCAAGCGTGCGATCGAAGCCTGCACTGCGAACCGTCGACGACCGCATCAGTGCGGGAAGATCCGCAACGTCGATGAGGTCGGACTCTGCCATTACGACGAGGCGCTGAATCAGGTTTTCAAGTTCGCGAACATTACCCGGCCAGTGGTACTTACGCAGCACATCCAGCGCGCTGTCGGAGAAACGAGGCACGGGCTTGCCCATTTCGTCCGCAAACTGACGCGAAAAATGTTCGATCAGCAGCAGAACGTCATCGTCTCTCTCGCGGAGCGGCGGCAACGGAATCGTGATCACATTGAGGCGGAAGTAGAGGTCTTCTCGAAGCAGGTTCTTCTTTACAAGCCCCAGCAGGTCCTTGTTTGTCGCCGCGATAATTCGAATATCCACTTTGCGTGGCCGTGCCGAACCTAGCATCGAAACTTCGCGCTCCTGAATGACCCGCAGTAATCTCACCTGCGCAGACATACTCGTGGCGCTGATCTCATCCAGAAAAATGGTTCCACCGTCGGCGGTTTGAAAGAAGCCTGCGCGCGTTTCGTTCGCTCCGGTGAACGCGCCTTTGACATATCCGAACAATTCGCTCTCCAGCAGCGACTCGGGAATTGCGGCACAGTTGACCGGCACGAACGGAGCCGCTGCACGCGAACTGCTGTAATGGATGGCTCGCGCAATCAATTCTTTGCCGGTGCCGCTTTCGCCCGAAATCAGCACTGTCGCAGACGTAGGCGCGGCTTTTTCAACTGCCCTGAAAACCTTTTCCATGGCGCGCGATCTTCCGATCAGGCCGATCGGCGCATGAGAAGGTCTGTCCACCGGGGTTTGCGCCGCACGCCTGACACGCAGTTTGTCTAGAACGTTGCGAACCGTTGCGAGAAGTTCATCGTCCGTGAAGGGCTTCGGAAGGTACTCGGCTGCACCCGCCTTCACCGCCCCGACCGCACCGTTGATCGAAGAATACCCGGTGATCATCATCACTTCCGTATCTTTCAGATTCTCGCGGACGTGCTGCACCAGGGCGAGACCGCTGACTCGCGGCATCTTGAAGTCGGTAATCACAAGGTCGAAGGGCGCATCGCTAAGAATTGCAATCGCGCTCGGAACATCGGGCGCGGTGAATACACGATACCCTTCCGCTTGCAGCTGTCTTTGCAGCACCTCGAGCGTGTTCGGCGAATCATCGACGATCAGAATCTGTTCTTTTTCGCGTTCATCCGCCATTGGTATCTGCCCGCCTCTGCTGGCCGCACTCACAGCGGCAACTTGATCTCAAACCGTGCGCCGTGCCCGGCTTCGCTCTCGACGGCGATGGTGCCACCATGCGATGCCACGATGCCATCTACAACCGCCAATCCTAATCCAGTACCTTCATTCACGTCTTTGGTCGTGAAGAACGGGGTGAAGATGTTCAGCTTCACTTCGTCCGACATGCCGATTCCAGAGTCCTGCACAATCAGTTTTACCGCACCGGTCACCGCACGGGTTGCAATGGTGAGCGTGCCGCCAGTCGGCATAGCCTGGATCGCATTCACAACCAGGTTAACGACGATCTGGTGCATCTGTGAGGCATCGGCGCTGACCTGCGGGACGTTCGGATCGAGCTTTCGCACAATCGTGATTCCCGCCTTGGCGCATCGCGATTCAAGGAAATAGAGGCCATCCCGCACAACGCGGTTCAAGTCCACTGACGCCTTCTCCGGAGGCATCTTGCGCGCGAATGTGAGGAGCTTCTGAATCACCTCGCGCGCGTGAAGTGAACTGGCGATGATCTTCTCCAGGTCTTCGGCGGCCTGCGGCGGAACACCTTCAGCCTTCCTCGCCAGTTGCGCAAATCCGAGTATGTTCGCCAACGGCTCGTTGATCTCGTGAGCTACGCCGGCGGCGAGTTGACCGAGCGTGGCCAGGCGGTCGGCGTGACGGAGTTGGTCGCGAAGACGTGAATTTGCCTCGTCCGCTTCCCGTCGCTCGATGTGGATCGAGATCTCGTGCGCCACCATCTCGATCAGCGTGCGCTCCTCGCGCAAAAAAGGCGATTCCGCGCTTTGCGGCAGTTCTTCGCTATAGAAGAGTTCGACCACGCCTCTATTCCGCGCTCCGATCTTGAGGTTCGCGGTGAGGCCCCGCGTCGAAACACGGAATTCCGGGGTAGCATACGCTTGCCCATCAAGCACAATTCGAGCGCAGGCCGCTTCGGGAAACTGCCATGCCGGTGGCAGAAGTTCCACGATGGTCTGCAAAGTGGAGCGTAACGGTATGCCGACTTGCTGCGCAATGTTCGCGATTCCGTACAGGCACGTCAGCTCCTTCACGCGCTCGCGTAGCGCACATTCGGCACCCAGAATGCCGGACTTAACCATGTTCTAACTATACGAACTGAGAGCCGTCTTGGCTATGAGGTGGTTGACCGAAGGAAGGTAACCCGGGTTCACTGCACTGACGCGATCCGGAGCGTCATTCGACGCTCCGAGCCATATTTGCCGGCACGCAGATCAAGCTGCGGGCTTTTCTGTTTCTTCTTCCTGTCGGGTTACCTGCTCTTGTTTCTCCATCTTCTCCATTTTCTTGATCTCCGCCTCGTGCTGGATGACCTTCGCACCAAAGCGATCCTTCGTCGCCTCCAGCTTGGTCTGCGCGAACAGCCCCATGTAGATGTTAGCTACGTACGGCAGTGAGAAGAAGGCGATCAGGTATCCGCGCCAGTCGTCATAGAGCAGCTTGTAGTGCGTGATGAAGAGGAAGAAGATCGTC
>DATMYA010000083.1 GCA_035561135.1 Clostridia bacterium | reverse complement strand
ATGGCGCGCAGGAAAGGGTCGGCCGAGTACCAAACCCCGATGCAAACCCCATAGAGTCGCGTCCGCCGCAAACGCCAGCGGCTTCCTTCAAGTCTGCTTATCGAAAACGCCTCGGCCCCAGTTTTACGTCTTGCTCCGGCTGTCGCGCGCCGAGGCGTTTCCGATCAAGCCTAGCGACTTTACAACCGCTTACCGGGAAGTAGCTCCCGGAGCCGATTCCTGGCTGGCCGTGTCTTCTGGTAGCGTTACCGTCAACCTCGCCAATTCTGGAACTGCAATTGTGGGCGGGCAAAGTCTGTGAAGTACGTGAACAACATCATGGGGCGACGCCATTTTGCTGAAGATCTTTACGACTGTTCCATCTCGAAATCTGATCAGCACGAGATCGGCGCGCATCTCGAATGCCTCAACATTGCTGTACGTCCAGTGTCGAATGCCGCCCCAAGTGTTTCGCCGTTCGATTCCTTGTTCTGCAAACATAACGCGGTACATCGCTGCTTGAAGTGGCGCGAAGACGGCGAGGAACAGCATGACGGACGCGCCTAGAACGACAAACGTATCGACATCGGACGGATGCGTCACAATCGCCGTGGCAAACAAAATGAAAGTCAGCAAGGAGCCGAAAAGCAGCCAAAGCCTGACTGTCTTCGAGAACTGAGCGACGAGATGCAAACGTCCAAGGCCGACCTCCGGCCCGTTCTTCACGGGCAGGTGTTGCCCGGCCAGTCTTTTGAGGCGGCTCTTCTTACCCACCCCGTCACCGTAACATGACGCGATGGCAGCGATACCGCAGCGCGCCATCGACGGGTAACAGAACGGCGATTGTCGGCCGATAGACGGCGTTCGCGGAACTAACGCCGCCGATGGCCTCAGAAATAGGAATCGTAGCCGATGACAGCCCACCCATCAGTGCCCTTACGGAGATCAACGACTCCGACGCCCGTCAGGTTGTACCTGGGATCTTTTCCATATTTCGCCAACTTGAAATAGAGCGACACGATCTCCGCTCTGTCTTCCCGGTACGCCAACTTCCAGGCAGATACGCGGTGATTGGGCAAAATGCCTTCGCATACTACCCGGCCAGCCGAGCAGTGGTTGGTCTTTAGGTCGGCCAGGAACTCGAAAGCAGCAGCTTCGGGCAGGCGATCACGTAGCGGGTTCCAGATGACGTGCCGCGTGGTCTTGATGTACATGTCCCCACATGCACAATCCCATTCCCCCGGTGAATACGCCAATATCGGCCTGCGGCTGAGGACCAGCGCCGCGCAGAGGCCCACGGCAAGCAGCAACACTGCGCCGCAGCATTGTGCTGTCTTACGACGCGACCACACGGTCCCATTCTCGGCGGTGGCGGACTTCATTTCAAGGGGCTGGGAAGAATTGTGGGCGAAAGACGGCCATTGCAGACTTCATTCTGCAAAGTGGGCCTCTGGGGTTGTCATCCTCCCCAAGGCCCACTTTGCTGCCACAATCCCCATTGAGCGCAATCCGATAAGGCATTGAGTGCTAATGCTGCGCGTTATACTCGTGCGCATGAACCGGCTGATGGTGGCGGTGTGTGCTATCTTTGCTGTCCTCGATTCTGGATCTGCGTATCCAAGCCAACTAGACGATGTCGCCGCGCGCGATGCCGCAGTCGCATCCATCAAATCCAGGCCAGGCGGCATCGCCGCAGACTGCCCTAAGACAAGACGCAAAGAGCAACTGGAAGACGATCTGTTCGCTCTCCGCCGTGAGATGGTCTTGGATGGCAAACTGAACGAGAGCTTGTTCATCTATGAGGTTGTGGGAGTGGGCTGCTATTCAGTGGAGGACTCCGCACTGGTCATCCACACCATCGACCATCCCGGCACCTTCGGATATGTTGCCGTCGATAAGATCAACGGCAAAACCTACCGGCTCTGGTCCGATCCAGATGCGCTGAAGGCGTTCAACCAGCTCGTAAGTGACCTCGGCATTGCCGTTCATGACGAGAATGCGGCCCTGCGCCTCGCGGGTCTTTACCGTCAGGCCGTTACGGGACCATACGAAGGAAACGCGATTCACGATACCTTCCAGTTGAAGCAGTTGTCCGAGCAGTCGTTCTACAGGGCCTTCCCCGAAGCGGGGTGGTCCAGGCGGTTCAGCGAATGGTGGACCCGTTTCCAAGGATCCAAGAGGGTCAATTTCGAGCGGTCGGCGCGCAAGGTGCCGGACGGCTGGATAATCACGGGGAAATCGTTTGAAGGTTTCAGGCTCACGATCCCACGCACAACCGTTGCGGGATGCCCAACTGTTCTGGAGTGGAGTATTCGCGTATCCCCGAGTGGACAGGTCGTGGAGCTTCCCTCGCGAGTCGTCTTCCGGTAAGGTGATGCCTTCGCGGGCGAAGAACCTGTCAAAGGCAAGAAAACGGCCATCACGGAGAATAGGCCGCTAACGGCGATCTGGGCCTACTTCATCGGAGCGGAGTTGTCTGGGAGATAGAATGCTGTCCCGAATCTCGAAAATATCCCGACCTCGGGGTACGGACGGTCTGTTGCGGTTCGCCTCAGCCACAGCGTCAGTACCCAGGTGGCAGTTCTTGTACTTCTTGCCGCTGCCACACCAACAAGGAGCGTTCCTACCTTGCTTCTTCTTCGGCATCGCTTCCCCACAATCAGTGTATCGCTGGAAAAGGGGTCCAAGTGGGCGAAATACGGGGATACCGGAAAACGAGCCTAATCACTTGACCCTGTGGTCGTCGAATCGGAAGCAAGCCCAATCCCGCTGGTCCGTCCCCGACGCGAAGAACTGCCTTTCGTCACGGCCAAATCGTGGGTGTTGCCGGGCTAACCGGGCGTGCTGGTCTGGCTAGCCCCAAACACCCACCACCCAACCCCCATCACCTACTGCACAGTAGCCATGTCCTGCGCCGCCTGGAACTTCACCGACACCAGCTTCGAAACCCCAGGCTCCTGCATGGTCACCCCGTACATCGATTGCGCCGCCTCCATGGTCTTCTTGGAGTGCGTAATCAGCACAAACTGCGTCTGCAGGGACATGTCCTTCAGCAGCGCCGTCAACCGCCCGATATTCGATTCATCGAGCGGCGCGTCCACCTCGTCCATGATGCAGAACGGGCTGGGCTGATAACGGAAGATTGCCATCAGCAGCGCCACCGCAGCCAGTGCCTTCTCACCGCCCGAAAGCAGCAGCACATTCTGCAGCTTCTTGCCCGGAGGCGAGGCCACAATGTCGATTCCCGACTCGTTGATGTTCTCCGCGTCGGTGAGCCGCATCTCGCCCGTGCCGCCGCCGAACAGCGTCTGGAAGGCCACCCGGAAGTTGCCGTTGATGGCCTCGAACGCCTCCGCGAATTTCTGCCGCGAGATCACGTCGATATCCTGAATCGCCCTTTCGGTGTCCCGGATCGAGTCCAGCAGGTCCTGCCGCTGCGCGCTCAGGAAGTCGTGCCGCTGCTGCGCTTCCTCGTATTCTTCGTTGGCCTGCGCATTCACCGGCCCCAGCGCCTCAATCCGCGCCCGCACT
>DATMYA010000082.1 GCA_035561135.1 Clostridia bacterium | reverse complement strand
CAGACGCTCTACCGTGAGACGGAGGCCAGCAAGGAGGCGCGCCAGAAACTGGCCGAGGAGCGCAAGGCGATGCCGCATTTCGATGTCTTCGGCGAAGGCAGGCCATCGAAACGCGACCGGCGCGACCTCGACCGGCTTCGGCGCAGAGGGTAGCCACAGGGCAGTACGGCCGCTTGCAGTGTTCAACGAGTACATGGCGGGGTTAGGCGCGCGCGGCACATGTGATAATCAGCCATGCATCTCCTGCGAGCACTGCGCAACCAGAGTAGCAGAATGACTGCTGATCTCGCCGATTCAAAGCTATTTGCTCAGATGGGAGATCGTGGCAGCTTTCGCGAGTCGATCATCAAGCAGTTCCTCCGTCCCTTTCTTCCGGAGTGCTATGGCCTGTCCTCCGGTGAGGTATTCTCCTGCAACGGCGAACAGAGCGCTCAGGTCGACATCATCTTGTATGACGCGATTTTCTCAACCATTCTCTTTCGCAATGGACCATGCCAACTGTTTCCTGCCGAATCGGTCTACGGTTCCATCGAAGTTAAGTCCAACCTTTCTCTCGCCGAACTCCGGTTCGCCTGCGGCAACATCGCCAGCATCAAGCGGCTTGAGCGCCGAATTGCGGATAGCATGGACTTCCTGCCGATGGTGCGACTAGACCTGTGCTGGCCTTGCTTGCGCTCCCGATAAGCGCAATCCTTACCTCGGCGTTGTATTCGGGTACACCGGCGCATCGCCGAATGCAATCGTAACTGAGCTCAATGAGAGGATGGTACAGACGCCACAGGACAAACAGCTCTTGCCTGATTTTGTGTTTGTTGCTCAGCCTGGATTTATGATTGCACGCTACGCTGAGCGTGACGGCAAGAACTGTGTCCCGGCACCGGGACAGGACTATAACAAGTTCCTTTCGATGTCCGCCGGGCCAGACACTCTGCCGTTGTTTTTTCTGACGCTTAACGCGTGCTTGGGACAACTCCGACTCCGCTCGATCGATTTCGTCCAGCTGTGGAATCAGCTCTTCTTCGAAATCTTGAACCGACCGACGAGCTGATTCGGTCCCCCACTTCGGACTTTCAGGTCTGATAAAATTCCTCCTTATGGCGGATAGGCTTTCCAGACGGCATTTCTTCTACGGTTCGCTGCTGGCCGGGGCGGTTCCTGCCGCGGGCTTCGGCAGCGTCGCTTCGCTGAAGCGACTGGGCTACAAATCTCCCAATGAGAAACTGAACATCGCTGCGATCGGCGCCGGCGGCAAAGGCAACAGCGATATCGCCGGGTGCTCCAGCGAAAACATCGTGGCCTTCGCCGATCCGGACGAAAAGCGCGCCGAGAAGACGTTCAAGGCCTATCCCAAGGTGCCGAAGTACAAGGACTTCAGGCGCATGTTCGACAAGGAGGCCAACAACATCGATGCGGTGCTGGTGTCCTGCCCGGATCACATGCACGCCACCGCGTCCATGTGGGCCATGGCTCGCGGCAAGCACGTGTATTGTCAG
>DATMYA010000081.1 GCA_035561135.1 Clostridia bacterium | reverse complement strand
AGTTGGACACGAAGGCGTTCCAACTGGGCCCGAAGCCGTTCGCGATCGGAATCATTGAGGCTGGGCAAGCGCTGCTCAGCATCGACAATCGCTTTCTCAGCGTCCTCGATCGCGCGGCGCGCCTCGGGTGAGAGGCTATGCGCTTCCGCGAGAGAAAGGAGAGCGGACGCAGTGTCGAGGTCGGCCTCGACGAAATCTCTTAGCACATGAACCCCGCCTCCCAACCCTGCCCGACGAGGCATAAGGCACCCCCAAACTGGAACCAGTCTAATCCCAAACCGTAGTTATTGCTATGAGTAAGGTGCGGGAAGGCCGAGAGCTTTGCGATGGTCGCGCATGATCCATTCCTGGTGGGTTTCGCACACAAGATCGCTGCGGGGGCGGGCAGCACACAAGAGCACAAAACCGGCATCGGAATCCGCCTGGAAGTAAGATGCCGCTGCTGACTGGTCGACATAGCCCTTAATCAGCCGCGCAGCACAGGTAAGGCAGCGACCCTGGTGACAAATAGCGGGCAGTTTGAGTCCGCAGCGGGCTGCGGCGTCCCAGATGAACTCGTTCTTGCCGCAGTCGATGATTCGAACGCCGCCGGGTGAGCGGAGTTCCACCCGGAACCGTCTCACGTTACGGGTTATAGAATCGGCGGTTTTTGCTATACGGGGCTTCGCCTGGTTCGCCGCGCCGGAAGTGTCCGGACGGAACCGACTTTCCGTCGCGTTCATGTGCAAGCAGTTCGATGAACCAAGCCTCGTGCTCGATTTCCTCGTTCAGGATGCGCGAGGCGAGATCGTACGTTCGCGGATCCTTGCCGAACGTCATATCACACACGGCGCTCCAACTGCGAATGGCGCAGCGCTCGGATTCGAGCAGCAACGTGAGAATGTTTACAACCGTGGGCGGATCAGGCAACCTGGCAGCAACGCAGCCGGCCTGGTCGTGAAAAGCCTTCAAGTCGTTCGGCAGACTACCACCAAGCTCGTAAATACGAGGCACGATGAGTTCCCAGTGAGCGCGATCTTCGAGGCGGGCATCTTCGCAGATTTCCTTGTAGTCCTCATGGCCTGCCAAGTTCATGCGAAGGATCGTGTAGTAATAATACGTGCTCGCGAACTCCGCGGCAGCGTTGGCCACCAGCATTTTAATCAGCTTATCGACATCCACTCCGCGTGATCGGATTACTTCAACGCCGACACGTTGAGTTACATCTCCTGGTTTCACAGCATCCGAATCCGGCACAGACTGCTCCTTCCTGGTGGTAGGATAGCCCCGGCCGTGGTATCCGTCAATTACCCAGCAGCTACGGTATTTGCGTACAGATGCCTCCGACGTACGTTTGCCCGGGGCTGCCTGGCTGAGCGCGTGGCCCAGCCGTCTCTTTCATAACAGATCCTGAAGCTCGAGAACTGTCAAAGAGCTTCCGGTGCGCTACCTGTCGGCGTTGGGGGCCAAGCGGTGGCTGCCGTGCGCGTTTACCGCTTCTCGGTCTGCGAGGCGCGCGCGGCTGCTGCGGGACATCGCGAGTCTGTGAGGCGCGAATAGACGGCTTGACAATAGTCGTTACAACGAATAAACTGAAACAAATGAAAGAAACGGGCCAACCCGAAAGCAAATCGAGGCGCAGCAGCTCGCTCGAAGAGGCGGCTTTTCTGGACCTGGTGCGCACTACGGACATGCTTTCGCGCGGCCCTGCGCAAGTGCTGAAGAGCGAAGATCTCTCGTCGACACAGTACAATGTGCTGCGAATCCTGCGGGGCGCGCCCGAGGGGCTGACGTGCGGGGAGATCGCCGGCCGTATGATTACGCGCGACCCGGACATCACCAGGCTGCTGGACCGGTTGGAGAAGCGGGGATTGATCTCGCGATCCCGGGAAAGCAGGGACCGGCGCATGGTGATGACGCGGATCGCCCCGGAGGGTTTGAACGTGCTGGCGCGCCTGGACAGGCCGGTGCAGGAGGCGCATCGCAAACAACTGGGCCACCTGGGCCGGGAGCGGTTGCGGCTGCTTGCCGAACTGATGGCTGCTTGCCGGAACCGGCCGGCCTAGTTTCAGGTTAGATATTTGTTGCAACGATTATCGGCATAACGAATCAATAGACCGAGAGGATAACCAACATGAGCATACAGACTGCGACCGAAACCGCTACGAGTACCTGGACCATCGACCCGGTACACTCCATGGCCGAGTTCAAGGTGAGACACATGATGATCTCCAATGTGAAAGGGCAATTCACCGCGGTTACCGGCGCGATGACCCTGGATGAAGGGGACGTGGCAAACTCCCGGGTGGAGGCTTCGATCGAAGCGGCTTCGATCAACACGCGGGACGCCCAGCGCGACGCGCACCTGAAGAGTGCGGACTTCTTCGACGTGGAGAAGTTCCCGACGCTGTCGTTCCGGTCCACGAGCGTGAGCCGGAGCGGCGACGGCGAGTTGAGGGCAACCGGCGACCTGACCATCCACGGGGTAACCCGGGAGGTTGTGTTTACGGTAGAAGGACCGACCGCGCCCACAAAGGATCCATGGGGCAATACCCGCGTGGGACTGTCGGCAACCACGAAGATCAACCGCAAAGACTTCGGCCTGACCTGGAATGCCGGACTGGAAGCCGGTGGCCTTCTGGTGGGCGATGACGTGACCATCACGCTGGATGTGGAGTTCGTGAAAGGCTGAAGCATTGCCCTGCATGAAGGACGGCAAGGAGGGGGAAGGCATGTCGCTACGTCCAGTCAGACAGATCATTCAAGCGAAGCCGACGATCGAGGGCGCCGGGGTGAAGCTACAGCGCGCGTTTGGTTTCGGCACCACGAAGGATTTCGATCCATTCCTGCTGCTGGACGATTTCCGCAATGAAAAGCCGGAAGATTACCTGTCCGGGTTCCCGTGGCATCCGCATCGCGGGATTGAGACGATTACCTACGTGCTGGCGGGGTCCGTGGAGCACGGCGACAGCCTGGGCAATCGGGGCAAGATGACCGCCGGCGATGTGCAATGGATGACGGCGGGCAGCGGCATCCTGCACCAGGAGATGCCGAAGGGAGACCCGCAGGGCCGGATGCACGGGTTCCAGCTATGGGCCAACCTGCCGGCGGCGCTCAAGATGACCGCGCCGCGGTATCAGGACATCCCGTCGGGCGCGATTCCCGAGGTGACAGACGATGACGGCACACGGGTGCGCGTGATCTGCGGCGAGTTCTGGGGCAAGCGGGGGCCCGTGGAGGGCGTGGCCGCCGATCCGAGTTATGTGGATGTGTCGGTGCCGCCCGGACGGCGGAAGCGGCTCCAAATCGAGCACACGCGCAACGCATTCGCGTATGTGTTCGCGGGAGCCGGCACATTTCGGGACGCTTCGGATCCGCGCGCGGTCCTGACGGATCGGGTAGCGAAGCCGGATGCCCCGCCGGTATACGAGGCTGGGAATCATTCGCTGGTGCTGTTCGACCGTGGGGATGAGATCACTGTGGAGGCCGGACCGGAGGGAGTTCGGTTCTTGCTGGTGTCGGGCAGGCCGATTGAGGAGCCGGTGGCCTGGCGCGGTCCGATCGTGATGAACACGCAGGAGCAGTTGCGGCGGGCGTTTGCGGAGTTGCACGACGGGACGTTCATCAAGCATGGGTGAAGAGTGGGGCGGGGACTACATTCACATTGACGCGAAGGCGAGATTACGTCCATGTGGAAGGTTACGCGCCACTCCCGCGGCGCTACCCTGATGCTCATGGGGTACCTTCCGATCGAAAACTACGCCGTGGTTGGAAACCTCAGGACTGTCGCCCTGGTTGGGATCAATGGGTCCATCGATTGGTTCTGCTTCCCTAATTTCGATTCTCCGAGCATCTTCGGGGCAATTCTCGATGAACGCAAGGGCGGCCGCTTTCGGATCGGACCGGCTTCCACGGATGGCGTGGTGTGCAAGCAGATGTACTGGCCCGACACGAACGTGCTGATTACACGCTTCCTCTCCGATCAGGGGGTAGCCGAGATTCTCGACTATATGCCGGTGGGCGCGCCGAGAGCGCAAACGGGCTTTCACGGCCTGATCCGCCACGTGCGTGTCGTGCGGGGCCGGGTGATGTTTCGTCTGGAATGCAATCCCGCATTCAACTATGGGCGGGATCCTCACCAGACGGAGCTCGTGCATGGCGGTGCAACATTCCATACGAAGCAACTCAGTCTCGCCTTAGCGTCCGACCGGCCGCTGACACGGGATGGTACCGGCGTCGTCCTCGAGTTTTCTCTCGGAGCGGAGGAGACCCTGAGTTTCGAGTTGCACGAGCTCGAGCCGGGCAGTGCCGATCAGCCGATTGGCGTCACTGAAGAGGAATGCAAGAAACTTTTCGAGCAGACGGTTGGCTACTGGCGCGACTGGCTCGCGCACTGCACGTATATCGGTCGCTGGCGGGAGATGGTCCGGAGGTCGGCCCTGGTCCTCAAGCTTCTGGTATTCGCCCCCACTGGCGCGATTGTTGCCGCTCCGACATGCAGCCTGCCCGAAGCGCTCGGCGGAACGCGAAATTGGGACTATCGCTACACCTGGCTTCGCGATGCCGCGTTCACGGTGTACAGCTTGATCCGCATCGGGTTTACCGAAGAAGCGGCACACTTCATGGAATGGATGGAGGCCCGATGCCGCGAACTGGATGGGGATGGCGGGCTGCAGGTTCTCTACGGAATCGACGGGCGACGCGAAGTTACGGAGGAGATCCTCGCTCACTTCGAAGGCTATTGCGGCTCCGCGCCAGTGCGGATCGGAAATGACGCCTGCAAACAGCTTCAGCTGGATATCTACGGGGAGCTGATGGACTCTGTGTACCTGTACAACAAGTACGGAACACCGATCTCCTACGAGATGTGGTCGTACTTGCGGCGCCTGATGAATTGGCTGTGCACCAACTGGAAGCAGAAGGACGAGGCGATCTGGGAAGTCCGTAGCGGCCGGCAGCACTTCGTCTACTCACGTGTGATGTGCTGGGTAGCGCTCGACCGTGCGCTACGGCTGGCAGAAAAGCGCTCTTTTCCGGCCGATCGGGAGCGATGGCTGGCCACTCGGGACGAGATCTACGACGAGGTTCAGAAATGCGGCTGGAGTGAGGACCGGAATGCCTTCACCCAGTACTACGGAAGCGAGTCTCTCGACGCCTCGGCGCTGATCATGCCGTTGGTCTTCTTCATGTCACCCACCGATCCCCGGATGATATCCACGATCGACGCCATCCGACGCCCGCCGAGCCAGCGGGGGCTTGTCTCTGACAGCCTCGTTTATCGGTACAACGTCGAGGAAGCTCCCGACGGGTTGCGAGGGCGGGAGGGAACGTTCAACATGTGCACCTTCTGGCTGGTGGAGGCGCTGACCCGGGCCGGCAAGGTGGATCGTTCTCGTCTTGCCGACGCGCGCCTGATGTTCGAGCGCATGTTGGGCTACGCGAACCACGTGGGTTTGTTCGCAGAGCAGACCGGCCCGCGCGGTGAGGCGTTAGGAAACTTCCCCCAGGCGTTCACGCACCTCGCCTTGATCAGTTCCGCCTTCAACCTGGACCGCGCTCTGGGCGGCGGGGGTTGATGAAGTCGGCCGCAGCATGGTCCGCTGCGGCCGCAGCTCGGGCGCTTATCACTTGCCTTACGGCTTGCGACTGATCTTGTATATGGCGCCATCGGTTACCGACACGACGTAGAGATTGCCGTCGGGCCCCTGTTCGATAGCCGGAGTGGTCCCAAAGCCTTTCCCAACGATGAGCGATTCGCTTTCGGTACCGTCGAATTTCGCCACATTGTCTGCGACGCGCTCGGCAAGCCTCGGATCAGAAACATCGACTTTCAGCCGGTTGCGCGTAAGCTTGAACCGGTACAGGCTGCCACCGGTTCCACCGACCTGCTGAAAGCCGCGGGAAGATCCGATCCAGAGCGTGCCGTCGTTCTGCTGGCCAAGGGCGGATCCACGTACGAACGTCGTTCCCGCCGGTCCGGACTCAAATTTCCAACTGAGCTCGGGATCCACATATTTGGCTCCCGGCAGCATAAACAGGCGCCCCAGGGCGAGTCCAGGCGCATCCGCCAGGCGAGTAGGCGGGTATCGCACTTGTTGCAGGGCGCCGCCGAACATGGTCGTCTCGATCTCCTTGAAGTCGAAGAAGCGGTGCAGAGGGCCGGCTATCTGGATCCAGCCGCCATTCATCCCAGCTTCAACGCGATTCAGTTCGCTGAACGCATCGTCGCCATTCTCGGTTTCCCATAACTGGCCGGAATATGGGTCGAAGGCCATCCCGAAGCCGTTGCGGTGTCCGTAGGAATAGATCTTCTGGATGTTCCCTCCGACCTCGCCGCCCATCGATGCGCCGACGCCAAAGAACGGATTGTCCGCAGGCGGGGTTCCGTCTTCGTTGAGGCGAAGAATGACCCCGGAAAGATGCGCGTTGTCGGGCTCGGGTCCGCCGTACGTATCGTCGACAAAAGGCTCCGTCTCAAACGGCCCGTTCGGCAGGTTCTGGAGCCAGCCACGGCGGCCCTGGTCACCCATGAATATGTAAAGCTTGCCGTCAGGGCCGAACCTCATCACGCCACCGTTATGGTTCCCTGCCTGATTTGCGTTGTTCGTACCCGGGTGGCCCGGGACCGGTATGTTGTCCGTCTGCAGTGAGCGCAACATGATTATGTTGCTGTCGAATACCAGGGTCGACCCGTTCCAGACGAAACGGTCCACACGGTTGCCGAGCAGAGGTACGGCGCTGATCACGCCCGTATCGACTCCGGTGCTGCTCTCGGTCCAACGGATATAGACAAAAGGCGTTGCGGGGAAATTTGGATGCAAGACCAAACTCAAAAGGCCTCGTTCGGAGGCTGAGTTGACAGCGAGATCGAGAACCGGCGTAGGCTGGATGACACCGTTGATGACCCGTTTCACCTGCCCAGACGCCTTTTCGAGCACAAAGAAGTCGTTCTGAGCAAGGAAGACAATCCCGATGGGCTGTGATATGCCCGAGTTGAGTACAGTCGTCACCTGGAGACTCGGATCCAGCACCTCGACAGGAATCGAATCTGCGCCGACGCGGCCGGCCAACGTGAAGACGGCAAGCGCGATCAGCAGCGGCTTTGCGAAATGCCTCATGTGGTTGTACCTCACCTTTCAGTCACTGATTAGGATCGTGTCACAGGGATAACTTGGTGTTGACACGCATCTTAGCGAACTGGCTGTATCGTATAACGTCGCTATTATCAAACTGTGCGGAATTTGTAAGAAGTTCGTAAAAACCGCAGACATGCCGCGCCACCCGGATCAACATTCACGATCTGACGGAGCACCGCGGAGGGGCCATCGGGTTCCGCACGGAATTCGAGCCACGCGCGCCCGGGAGCTCTCATTTCCGCAAACAGCATGAGGCGCCGCTCCGGTTCATGGTGCTCCACACTTCGACTGCGATGGGCTGGGTCGCGGTGTTCACCCAACGCGGGCAAAAACTGCGCTGCCGGAACCAATTACGATTGACGCTTAGAATTTTACGACGGGAATGCCGCTGGAATGCAGGATATTACCGGTCTCGGCGCGGCTGCGCAAGTGCGACGAGAGTTCGCTGCCGTGCGCAAGGCCGCCCAGGTAGATGATGCGCCGTACCCCTGCCTCGCGGGCCACCCGGGCGAAGTTCGCGGGGGCCTGGTGCTCACTCCGGACCGGCATAGAGTCGCGCGCCAGCGCAGCGCCTCCGGGTTGCGGCACAAGCATCTGACAGCCAACCTCTCCTGTTCGAGGTGGCGCGTTACGGGCCGGTGAAGGGGAGCACGAACTAGCGGAGGGTGATGCGATCTATTTCGATTCCACCGTCCCGAACGCCGGCCGCAGAATCGGTCCGAAGCGCACGACGGCGCTCGTTGTCGTCCTGGGATCGCGAGAGTGAAGGTTGGCGAACCGATTTCGCCGCTCAAAACACGGTGAAACGAAGATAAAGGGCGGCGGTGTTGCCCAGGTAATTGCTCATCCCCGTATCAAGGAAGTAGTAACGCCGCGCGTCGTTTTCCGGCGCGATCCGCTCCGGCGCGTAGGGAGCGATCGTGTCAACGGCGAAATCGTTCAGCCGAAACGGTTCGAGCAAGTAGAAAAGCCCCACGCGCACACGGGAAGCCACCTCATAGGATGCATCGAGGCGCAACTCATGAAACTGGCTTTTGACCTTGGGAAATGGAAACGCCTGCGCGTTGAGCGCCTGCGTGGGAACGATCGGATTGGGATTGACGGTGTTGATATCCATCCCCGCGAGTGCGACGGCGTAGTTGACCTGGAAGTTGGCCTTGTTGCCGGCCGCCGCGCCGGAAAAGCCGATGTGGGCGGAGTGGACGCGGTCGCGAGTATCGCGCGTCCAGGCGTTCGCAAAGCTGTATGGGAAGGTCGTCTTCGCAACGGCAAGGTAGTCGTAGCCGGTGCGGTCGTAACCCCAGCCGCCGTAAAACCACACGTTTTCGGTAGCCGTAAAGGTAATGTCGGCCGAGGAACTGGTCGTTTTCTGCTGGTGCAAACCGAAGAACGTTTTGTCATAGACATCGGAAAGATAGAACCAGGATCCGGACGCGGTCACGCGCGGTGTGAGGTTGAACGAAAGCAGCGCATCAGCCTGCTTACGGAGCCGGCGGGCCTGATCGAACATCCGCAGGAACGGCGGTTCCAGGGTGCCGGGGTCATACGCATCCGGAGTGCGGTCGAAGTAGCGGAAGCCGGCCCGCGCATAGACATCGTTGCGAGGTGCGAACGAGAGGGACGTCAAAAACCCGTTCTCGGTGAGGTGCGCAACTTCGCGATGCTCCCGATCCCACCCCTCCCAGCGGTAGGCCGCTTTCCAGGTGATCGCGTCAACCGGGCGGATCGCGGCTTCGAACTGGGCCCGTTTGCGGCGGAACGAACTCGGTTCGGACTCAATGCGGACGGGGGTAGTGCCGGGCTGGCCGGAGATGGCGGTCCGCCACCAACTATCGCCGGCGGCGGCGTAGCCCGGGAACAGGATGCTGGCCGTGAGATTGTCGAAGTCGTAGTCGTTATAACGGAACGTCAACTGGACGGGGCGCCATGGCCGGCTGCTGGCCACATAATCCTGATTAAAGGTGTGGACGAGTCCGCCGAGGCTGCCGCGCGGCAGTGCGGCGATGGACGTGGGTGTCACGCCGGCCGGCAGGTTGGCCGCAGTGATAGCCGAATTGATCGAGAACGGGAGGAAGGGATCGTCCTGCGTCCAGCGCGACCAGGAGAGCACACCCGACAACTTGGAGGCGCGCGGCAGCAACACCAAGGCGCGGCCAGTCACGGTGTGGGCCTGGTTATCGGGGGGCAGTGCGGCCTGAGTTTGTGCGAAGCGGCCACGGTTGAGATCGCCCGAGGGCAAAATGGACTGTTCGGGTGTCAACTGAAACGGGTTCTGCCAGATCAGGCCCTCGGTCGTATTGCCGAACAGCGAAGCGTGGTACTCCACGGAGGCGAAGAAATTCCTACGCGCGTAATCGAGGGCGGCGCCGGCTTCGGTCGTGCCATAAGAAGTGGGCTCCCACATCTCCTGCCCGGGAGTCTCGAAAGTATCTCCCGTGGGCATGCCGAGGCGGACATAGGTCCCCTGCGCAAATGGGCGATTGCCGGTACGGCGTTCGCGCATGAAGTTGACGCTCAGGGTCAGGCCCGGTCTTAGATTCCAGGAAGCGGTCACGATCCCGCGCTCCCGGAAGGAGCGGATTTCATACTGGGGCGCGTTGGCGACGGCTTCGGCGGCCAGCGGCACCACTGACCCGCCGGCGCCCTGGAGTGCGCCGCGCAGCGCGGAAGGCGCGGTTAACACGCCGCGGCTGACCTCAGTGAGCACGTTCGGATTGTGGTTGCTCCAATATCTGGAGAACGCCCACCAATCAAAGCGAATGTCCCACGCGCCGACGTCTTCGAGGTCCGCTGTGAACCGCTGATCCCGCTGGAGCAGGTCGATCGAACGGAAGTTGAAGCGCACAGGGTTGCCTTCCGTGAGCGCGCTGAAATCGAACCGGCGCACGAAAGCCCCGCGGGGTATGTCGCGGTAACGCTGAAGTCCGAAGCTCTTCTCGCCGTCCACGGCACGCGCCTGGCCACCGACTTCGATATCCATCGTAACTGGCTGGTCGGGGGCTGCCGGCGTAGTCGGCTTATCCTGAGAAAACGCGGCGGCCAGGCTCAGAACTGAAAGCAGTGTCTTCTTCATGACGTTTCACCTCACTAACGCTGCAATATGGGCCCCGAGGGGTGATTCGTGCCGTGCACCTGGGTGTGGCAGTTCTGGCACATGCGGTTGATGTTGAACATCGCGTTCGGCCTGCCGGCCACCGTTTGATGCCGTCCCTGAAGATGGCAACTCTGGCATAACTGTGGCCGGCGCAAGGAGAGGAGTTGTTCGTTATTGGAGCCGTGCGGCGTGTGGCAGTTCATGCAGTTTTCCCGAACGGGAGCGTGTTCCCAGAGGAAAGGCCCGCGCTTCTCCTGGTGGCATTCGTAACATTTGTCGTTGATCGAGTTGGCGCTGATGAGGCGTTCGGTCTGGCTGCCATGCGGGTTATGGCAGGAGTAGCACTGGATGCGGGAGACGCCGCGCTCATCGCGAAACAGATGCGTGGATCGCTGCAGCATGGTCTTACGAACGTTGCCATGGCAACTGAAGCAGGTTTCCGCCTCCGTCCGCTTCGCCAATAATTTGCGGTCAGCCGATGGGTGATGGACGCTGTGGCAGGAGAGGCAAGCCACTCCCGCAGTCTGGTGCTGGCTGCCGCGCCACAAGATCAGATGGCGGTCGGTGGCGTGACAGGTCAAGCACTTTTCCGCAACGACGTCAGCCTTCTCCTTCCGGGGGTTGCGGACCAACGTCGGGTCGGCAGTTTCCATATGCTTGGCGAGATCTCCGGCATGACAGGAGCCGCAGGTTACGTCTTTACCCGCAACGACAAATTCCATGGCTTTGCCGTGAACTGTCGGCCGGAAATCTTTAAGTATTTGCTCGTGGCAGGTGCCGCAAGCGACGCGTTCGCCGGTCCAGCGGGATTCCGTGCCGCGCGCGGGAGCGGCGGCGAGCAGGAACAGACCGAAAACAGAGAAGGTCCCCAAGAATCGTCCCGTGTGCATTCAACCTCCAGTCGTCGAACGAACAAACCGCCGTTTCGGAGCAATTCATCGCCCGTGGTCAGGATTTTCGCGGAACAACGTTGTCTCGCGCGAATACGGTGAGGCTGCGGACGTCTGGTGCTTCTTTCGGACCAGCCGACGCGTAAGAAGTGCCCTGGGGCTATGGCGATTGACTACCAAGCACCGGGGCCGGGCAATGAGCGCGTGTGGTTGAACGTATACTCGCCGAGCAGCCGCTCTCCGCCTGCTTCATCGATGGTGAACAGGCGCACAATCGTTTTGTTCGTAGGCGCAGCCTTCGCGGATGTGATCGACTCCTGGAAGACAACGCTGCTCGCACCGGGATGAACAGGGATGTCCGGCAGCCGCAACTGTTCGACACCGCGCTCATCACAGATGCAGAGATCGACTCGCTTTGACCCGCTTAAGTTCGCGGCCAGGCGCCCGATGAGAATCTCGTCTTCAGCGGTCACGGTGCACTCTACACCACCTCCAGGCGGTGGGGCGTATCGGCGTACGCGCAAGCCTTCCTCCACGGCACGCTTAAGAAATTCCTCGCTCACAACCATTCGCAGGGAGCCCTCGCGGGCCAGTTTGCGAACTCCTTCCGCAAGCTCGATTACCTCACGAAGCCGCACGCCGCATGCGTCGCAGTCGAACAGATGCTCCTCGACGGCTTCCTCTTCGGGCTTTGCCAGGGCGGCGATCCAGTAGTCGGCCAGGACAGCGGCGTCAATGGGATTCGAGCAACTCATCCGGCAACCCCCATACAATCGCGCAACTGGTGGATCGCGCGATGGCGAATCACGCGCACGTTGGCCTCAGAAACACCCAGGAAACTGGCGAGGTCCGCGCCGGTCTGCTCATCAAAGAAAGTCATGACGATTACCGCGCGCTCGCGCTCTTTCAGATTCTGCACACACCGGGTGAGTTGTTCCTGGTCGAGCTGTGGCATGGACGGCTGGACCGCCGCAGGCAGAACCGCGCCAAACTGTTTGAGCAGGCGTTCTTTTCTTTGCGCGTTACGGCGCAGGTCGAGTACCGCCATCCGGCACGTCCCCAGCACGAAGGATGCGAGCTTTTCCGGTTCACGCAGGCGGCCCGCCCGCAATGTTTCCAACGTCGTGATCAGGACTTGCTGCACAAGGTCCTCCGAGGCGTGTTCGTCTCTCAAGTGACGCAAGCCATAAAGCCGAATCCGCGGAGCCATCCGACGGAACAACTCGGCCTCAGCCTCGCGGTCGCTTCCGGACCGAATTTGCCGGACCAACTCAGCGTCGCAGAGTTCACTGGCCATCCACACACAAGTTTAGTGTAACGGGGAGGCCGCTCGTTACACATCCAGGCATCAAATGGGGACCATCGCCGAGTGGTCCGTCATCGACGAGGAGAATGCAGATGATCGTAAACATAGAAACGGGCACTCGCGTAGACGAGGTTGCGGCTGGGATCTATCGTATCTGTACGCCACTGGACGTAATCCCCGGTGGATTCACGTTCAATTCGTATCTGATCGCCGACGACGAACCCCTGCTGTTCCACACGGGGTACCGGAAGCTATTCCCGATCACGCTGGAAGCCATAAGGAAAGTCATGCCGGTAGAGAAGCTGCGCTGGATCGGTGGATCGCACTTTGAAGGCGACGAATTTGGCGCGCTGAATGACTTCCTCGCAGCGGCACCGGAAGCGACGCCGTTTGGCGCCGAAGTCGGTGTGCTGACCTCCCTCAATGACTTTGCCGACCGCCGCGCCCGCGGGTTCGGGGATGGCGAGGAGTTTTCAATCGGGAGCCGCCGGATGAAGTGGCTCTACACGCCGCACGTTCCGCACGGCTGGGATTGCGGCATCCTGTTCGATGTATCCACGGAGACGTTGCTCTGCGGGGATCTGTTCACGCAACCGGGCGCGAATACGCCGCCCGTCACCGAATCGGAGGTACTGACGGCAAGCGAGGGTATGCGCGGGATGATGGACTATTACGCGCACGCCACGAGCACATCGATTATTTTAGAGCGCCTGGCGGGTCTTAATCCGTCGATGCTCGCCTGTCAACATGGCAGCGCTTATCGTGGTGACAGCGCCGCGCTGCTTCGGGAACTGGCCGCCAGAGTCGGAAGTGGAACCGGCAACGTGTCCGGAGGACGAACTGCCGTGACGGCATAACTGGGAACGCACGCAGATCGCGCCCGAATCGTCGCCCATCCGGACCATCAGGTCCAGGAACGTTCAGCCGAGCAAACCCGGGTCGAGAAGCAGGGTGGCATTAGCGGACCAGGCCGAAGACGAACAGACCACAGATCACCGACCCCAGCAGCAGGACGGCGATCCCGGCATTGCGTTTCGAGGGCAGGCCCAGCCACACATAGATGCCGCTGAAGACCATCAGCACCAAACCGGCGGAGACCGCGTCCATCGACCACACCCAGAGGGTGGTCAGCATCCAGTCCCGCGTGTTGCGCGTGTCTCCGGCGCGGGCGCCGGTGAAGGTATGGAGGACGTGCAAAATGCCCCAGGTGTTGATTTCGGTCTGCTCCACAAGCGCGCGGCCCTCGCCGGCCCGGACGGTCACCTGGTAGTTGCGGCCTGGGCGGTTCACGCGAAAGACGAAGCCGGCGGAATCGGGCCGCGGGGCGGTCCACTCGATTTCGCCGTCGATACCGATTTGCCGCATCAGTGCGCGTGCCCGGTCAACGCCGTTGCCGGCTCTCGGAGCCTCGACCGGGCGTTCAAAGGTGGATACCTTGCGATTCGGCCAGAACTCGGCGAAACGCCATGAATGGTTCAGCAGGAGGCCCGTGAAGGCGAACAGCCACAGGAAGAAGAGGAAGTAGAGACCGAGATAATAATGGCCCTTTCGGTTCCACCTTTGGAAGACATCGACGGGACGACGCCGGGTCTCAGTGGGTGATGGCATATACAAGCCCGAAAAAGGATACCGCGCCGAGCGAGAGAAGAATGCCGCCGATGCGGCGTTCGGCTCGCAGCACTGCCCACAGATACACGCCGCTGAGGGTGAGGAAAAGCAGGCCGTAACTGGTGGCGTCGGCCAGCCATCTCCAGAGCCGCACGTAGGTCGAGTTGCCCCGAATACTCGCATTATGCGGGCCGGGCATTTTGTGCAGGTGGATCAACGCGTTCACGATTCCGGTGCGGCGCTGGGAGATGGAGGCCGTCCGTTTCTCCACGTTCAGGTCGACGGTCGTGTTCAATCCCGGTAGCAGCACCGGGATGACGAGGCGGTGCTCTTTCGAGATCCGCCGGATGAAATCAATCTCGCCGGCGACACCAACGTGATCGAGAAGGCCGCGAACCGCGATCACCTGGTCGCGTCCGGTGAGTTGTTCCAAATTCCGGACTACCGGCAGGCCGGTGACGATCCGGGGCGGTCCCGCCGCCTCCGGTGAAATCCGGAAGTGTGCGAGGTAAACGACGCTGATCGCAAATACCAGGATGAAGGGACTGAGAAACAGGCCGGCATAGAGATGCAGGTCGTGGGTGACGGCATAGAGGCGCTTGCCCATGGAATCCCCTAAGTATAAGCGAGCGACGCGGAGATGCACGGAGCCGGCAGGCGTGCACGAATACACGCGCCGGGTCTTGCGGGGCCCCTTGCCCGGATTCTAAAATCGGGGCGAAACAATCTGTTCGAGGCTGCCAGTGAAAGTTCACCTGAGTAGCACTCCAGTACGAGGCATTCGGCCCAGGTCACTGATTACCCTGGTTACGATCGTTCTGTTTCAGTCCGTCCCCTCGCCGGCCGAGCCCATACCCGTACGCTATCGGGAGGGCTCGGTCCATGGTTTTCTTGCGCTTCGCACGCTGGAGGGCAAAATCCTTGCGTCAGGTGATCTCACCCAGCTCGTTCGTGGAAATCAGGTGACGTCGCGTCTTGTTTTCCGCTTCAAAGATGGCTCGATCGACGATGAAACCGCGGTGTTTTCTCAACAGCATCATTTTCGGCTCATCAGGGACCGCCATATACAGAAGGGCCCGTCATTTCCTCAGCCTATGGATGTTTCGATCAACGCTGCTACGGGGCAGGTCACAGTCCGGTACACAGATAACGGCAAGGAAAAGGTCGAGGCGGAACGGCTGGAACTTCCGCCCGATCTGGCGAATGGCATCATGCTGAACATCTTGAAAAACATCCGACCGGATAGCGCGGAGATCAAGGTGTCTTACGTGGCGGCCACGCCGAAGCCGCGGCTTGTGAAACTCGCAATCGCACCCCAGGGCCAAGACAGGTTTTCCGTCGTTGGCGCCCGTTACAAAGCCACGCGTTTTATCGTGCAGGTGGAACTGGGCGGCATCACCGGGATCATTGCACCGCTGCTCGGCAAGAAGCCTGCCGATGCCAAAGTTTGGGTTGTCGCCGGTGGCACTCCGGCCTTCGTCAAAGCCGAGCAAAGCTTCTATCCCAGCGGTCCTATTTGGAGGATTGAAATGACGAGTCCGGCTTGGCCAAATGCGCCGAAATCCAGCCGTTAGTTGTGGCTACGCGCACGGATCTGGCGAGCCCCAGGATCTGCAGGAACCGGATCGTCATCCAACTGATGTCGATCTCATACCAGGCAAGGCCGTGGCGGGCCGAGCTCGGATGAGCATGATGGTTATTGTGCCAGCCCTCGCCGAAGCTCAATAAGGCGACGAACCAATTGTTCCGCGAGTCGTCATGAGTGGTAAAGCGGCGTCTCCCCCAAAAATGCGTCAGCGAGTTGACCATCCAGGTGACATGCAGGCCGACGGTCACCCGTAAGAACACCCCCCAGAGGAGAAACGGTAAACCGCCGAACGCCAGCAATAGCGCGGACAGAATCAATACCGGCACGTAGTTGTACTTCGAGAGCCAAACCAGGAACGGTTCTTTGCAGAGGTCCGGAGCGTACCGGGCGCACGCGTCAGTATCGCTGTACGTGGCATCGCCCACCAGCATCCAGACGATGTGAGCCCACCACTTCCCGTCGCGCGGCGTATGCGGATCACCCTGCTTATCGGAGAGCTGATGATGGAGCCGGTGGGTTGCGACCCAAGAGATCGGGCCGCCCTGCAGCGCCAAGGTTCCACAAATTGTCAACAGGTGCTCAATCCACTTCGGCGAGTGGAAGGAACGATGTGTAAGCAACCGGTGGTATCCCATTCCGATACCCAGACTCAACGACAGCCAATAGAGCCCAAGGGCCATGAAGAATGCCGGCCAGCTAAAAAAGAACAGAGCGAGACCTGCTGCTATATGAAGTATGCTGAATGCGGTTACGGTAATCCAGTTGATTTCATCTCGTCGCGGGACTGGCGTCGCGGAGGGATCTGTTGTGTTCATCGTGTTCATTCGGTCCTCATTGGTTATTTTTACGAAAGCAAAGTCTCCGGCCCGTTAGAACACGAATGGAAGAACAAAGCAGGCGGGCTGTTCCGGACTATGCGAAATTGGCGGGAGCGTCAACCTGGACTTATAGGATGCGTGAGGTGGGCTGGCGATTCGGATATTTGACCACTTTGGTCCAAGGGCTCGTAAACATTATCCCCGCAAGTGCTGATGGAAGAAGTCGAGCGTGCGCTTCCAGGCCAGCTTGGCGGCGGCTTCATCGTAACGGGGGGTGGTGTCGTTGTGGAAACCGTGGTTCGTGCCTTCGTAGAAATGCGCCGTGTAGGGAACGCGGTTCGCCTTGAGCGCCTGCTCATAAGCCGGCCAGCCGGCGTTTACGCGGGTGTCCAGGGCGGCGTAGTGGAGCAGCAGAGGCGCTTTGATGCGGGGCACTTCGTCCGCGGCGGGCTGCCCCCCGTAGAACGGCACCGCCGCCGAGAGGTCCGAACCGAGGCGCACTGCGAGCAGGTTCGCGACCGCCCCGCCAAAACAAAAACCGACGACACCGATTTTGCCCGTACAGTCCGGCCGGGCTTTCAACCACCGCGCAGCCGCTACGAAATCTTCGTTCATCTTGCCGCGATCTACACGGCGGAATAGCTCGCCGCCCTTTTCGTCGTCTCCCGGGTAGCCGCCTACGCTGGTAAGTCCGTCCGGCGCAAATGCGAGAAAGTTGTCGGTCGCCAGGCGTCGCGCTACATCCTCGATGTAAGGATTCAAGCCGCGGTTCTCGTGCACCACGAGTACTCCGGGCAACTTTCCCGGCTTAGCCGGCCGCACCATATAGCCGCGGATCTTTCCGTTTCCCTCGGGCGAGTCGACCGTGGCGTATTCCGCCTTGATACGGGGGTCGTCCTTGGGCACCTGTTCGGCCCAAGCGTAGTTTGGGCGGAGGCTCTCCCAGATCATCGCGGCAGTCACGCCGCCCCCGGCAAACCGCTTCGCACCGTCCAGGAAAGAGCGACGATCGATGTCGCCGTGCACGTAGCGATCGAACAGATCCAACAGCTCTTGCGGAAAATCGGAAGCCCTCTTACGTTCCATGTGAAACGCCCCTCGTGGGGGAGAGGATAGCACGGAACCCGCGTCCGGCACCGTGCTCTTTTTTCCGTGACGCATTACTGTACTACGTGTAATAGTACGCATGTGATTCCCTTCCGGCTTGATTTCCGGCCTGGTGTTTCGCTTTACGAGCAGGTGGTTTACGCCGCCAAACGGGCCATCATTTCCGGCCAGTTGCGCCCGGGCGACCCGTTTCCCTCGGTGCGCCTGCTCAGCAAAGAACTGAAGATCAACCCCAACACGGCGCACAAAGTGGTCACGCACCTGATTGCCGACGGGCTGCTCGAAGCGCTACCCGGGATCGGCACCGTGGTGGCCAGGCCGCCGGCTGCCAGTGCGGC
>DATMYA010000080.1 GCA_035561135.1 Clostridia bacterium | reverse complement strand
GTACACCGGAACACCCGTCGCCTGGTCCTTTGTATTGCCGATGTCCGTTGTGTCCAGCGTGCCGGTTACGCCGTGCTCGGGGCTGAAGATTGCCGCCAATTCCACGCCGGGAGCCTTCGCCAACAGATCGATCGCTCTCCGTCCCTGTGCATCGAGTCCCGTCTGGTTCGTCACAAGCCCGATTCGGCGTCGCTTTGGCGCACTGCTCGTTCCCAGTTCCCCGCTCAGAGTGCCAAAATTGCTCTCCGCGAGAACGTCCAACCCGGTCTTCACCTGACCGTTGCGCGATTGCACTCTGCGCGCCCCAACGATGGCTTCGTTGTAACCGGTCACACTCGCGAGTCTCACCTTTTCCTTTTCGGAGACGGACAGCTTCAGTGCCGCAGCCACGGCGTTCGCCACCTGCACCCGCAACGCCACTACCGCCCCACCCGGCTTCAACTTAGGATGCACTCCATTCGTCAGGAGAACGATGTATGTGTTCGTTACCGGATCGATCCACAGAGATGTTCCAGTGAATCCCGTGTGTCCGTAGCTGCCCAGCGGCAGCAGTTCACCGCGATTGCTAGAGAATGGCGAGTCGAGGTCCCAGCCGATGCCCCGCAACACTGTCGCGGTCGGTGGCTGTTGCGGCGTCGTCATTTTCTGCACGCTCGCCTCCGAGATGATCGTCTTGCCACCGAGCATTGCCTGCGCGAACCGCGCGATGTCGTCAGCAGTCGAAAACAATCCGGCGTGCCCCGCCACTCCGCCCATGCGCCGCGCCGTGGGATCGTGCACTACGCCCCGCAGCATCACATTGCGCTCGTCGTACTCAGTCGGCGCAATCGCGCCAAGCCACTCCTTCGGTGGCAGAAAACGCGTACGCGTCATGCCCAGTGGCTTGAAGACATGCGCATCGGCATACCCATCGAGCGATATGCCGCTGACGCGCTCAACCAATTCACCCAGGACGATGTAGTTAACATCGGAATAGCGAAACTGCGATCCCGGGGGCGCTACCGGCGCTTCGTCATGCGCCATGCGAAGCGCAGCATCCTTGCCTTGCCAGCGACTTCTAAGATCGAGGTCTTCCCGTAATCCGCTGAAATGCGTAGCCAACTGCCGAATCGTGATCTGATCCTTGCCGTTGCTTCCGAACTCGGGAATGTACTTCGCGACAGGATCGTTCAGGCGAACTTGCCCAAGCTCAACCATCCGCATCACCGACATCGCGGTAACCACACACTTC